>NZ_JBIUXR010000001.1:788864-817346 GCF_044744085.1 Streptomyces sp. NPDC087428 | reverse complement strand
GTTGATAGGCCAGATGTGGAAGCCCGGTAACGGGTGGAGCTGACTGGTACTAATAGGCCGAGGGCTTGTCCTCAGTTGCTCGCGTCCACTGTGTTAGTTCTGAAATAACGAACGGCCGTGTTGTGTTCCGGTGTTGGTTAATTTCATAGTGTTTCGGTGGTCATTGCGTTAGGGAAACGCCCGGTTACATTCCGAACCCGGAAGCTAAGCCTTTCAGCGCCGATGGTACTGCAGGGGGGACCCTGTGGGAGAGTAGGACGCCGCCGAACTCCTTTTATAGTTAAGCCCCGTGCCCTTGTGGCACGGGGCTTTTCTGCGTTCCCGACCAGAAAGGGCTTGAACGGATACACGAGGGTCACGTCTGTCCGTCCTTCCGCCCGTCCTTCCTTACGTGCCCGCCTGATCCGATCAGGTGCGGCCGCAGCCTCGCTACAGACGGCCTGCTGCCTTGAGAGCCAGGTAGGCGTCGGCGAGCGCCGGCGCGAGGGTGTCGGGAGTGGCGTCGACGACAACTACGCCGCGGCGCTGGAGCCGGTCCGCCGTTTGACGCCGCCGGGCCTTGGCCTGGGCTCCGGCAGCCGCCTCGTAGATCGCGTCCACTGTGCCCCTCGCACTGGCCATCTCCTCGATGTGCGGGTCGCTGACGGCCGCCAGCAGCACGGTGTGCCGCTGGGTCAGGCGGGACAGGACAGGCAGCAGGCCCTCCTCGACGGGGGCTGCGTCGAGACTGGTGAGAAGCACGATCAAGGAGCGGCGAGGGGCGCTGGCCAGAGCCGTGGCACTGAGGCCACGCGCATCCGTTTCCACAAGCTCCGGTTCGAGCGGCGCCATCGCGTCGACCATGGCCGACAGGACTTCCCCGGCCGCCCGGCGCTGAACGCGAGCGCGAACACGGCGGTCGTAGGCGAGCAGATCCACGCGATCGCCGGCCCGGGTGGCGAGAGCGGTCAGGAGCAGGGCAGCGTCCATCGCCGCATCGAGACGAGGGACGTCACCGACCCGCCCCGCCGAGGTACGGCCCGTATCGAGGACGACGAGGATGTGACGGTCGCGCTCGGGGCGCCACGTTCGCACGGCGACGGCAGACTGCCGGGCGGTCGCACGCCAGTCGATCGAGCGGGTGTCGTCGCCCGGGACGTAGGTACGGAGACTGTCGAACTCCGTACCTTCGCCGCGGGTCAGGACACTGGTGCGGCCGTCGAGTTCTCGCAGCCTGGCGAGACGGGACGGCAGGTGCTTGCGACTGGTGAAAGGCGGCAGGACCCGGACCGTCCAGGGCACTTGATGACTGCCCTGGCGCGCCACGAGACCCAGCGGGCCGTACGAGCGGACGGTGACCTGCTCGGCCCGTCGGTCACCACGGCGGCTGGGGTGCAGCAACGTGGTGACGCGGCGGCGTTCGCCGGGCGGGACCACCAGTTTGTGGCGAGACGCGGACTGTTCCGTGCCAGGTCGCCAACTGCTGGGAGGCCAGGCGTCACGGAGGTGTGCCCGCAGGCGGCGGCGGGAACGATTGACTACGGTGAGTTGCACTTCCGCGGCGTCACCGAGTCGAACGGTTGTATCACCAGATCGGGTGAACTGGAGCGGGCGCACTGGCGCAGCCAGGGCATAGTCGCACAGAATTGCTAGAGACAGCGGGGCGTTGACCGCGAGCATGCCCGTCCAGCTCGGGGCCAGGATGCCTACAGGGAGTGACCCCAGAGCGGCGAGCAGCGCGGTGCGTCCGGTGAGGGCCACGATTCACCGCCTCATCGGGGTACGGGGACTTGGGCGAGGACTGCGGTGATGACGGAGTCGGGGGTGACACCTTCCATCTCCGCCTCGGGCCGCAGCTGGACGCGGTGGCGGAGTGCGGGGAGGGCCAGTGCTTTCACGTCGTCAGGAATCACGTAGTCGCGGCCCGTGAGCCAGGCCCATGCGCGGGCGGTGGAGAGCAGTGCAGTGGCACCTCGGGGGGAGACCCCGAGGGAGAGCGAGGGGGAATCACGCGTGGCACGACAGATATCTACGACGTAGCCGGCGATCTCGGGGGAGACGCTGGTCGTGGCAACAGCGGTGCGAGCGGCTTCCAGGTCGGCCGGTCCTGCGACCGGACGTATGCCCGCTGCCTTGAGATCACGGGGGTTGAAGCCGTCGGCATGGCGGGTCAGGACGTCGATCTCGTCCTCACGGGACGGAAGAGGCACCGTCAGCTTGAGGAGGAAGCGGTCCAACTGGGCCTCGGGGAGCGGGTATGTGCCCTCGTACTCGACCGGGTTCTGGGTGGCCGCGACCAGGAAGGGGTCGGGGAGGAGACGCGGGGTTCCGTCAACGGTGACCTGGCGCTCCTCCATCGCCTCCAGAAGGGAGGACTGGGTTTTGGGAGGAGTTCGGTTGATCTCGTCGGCGAGCAGCAGGTTGGTGAAGACCGGTCCCGGCTGGAAGGAGAACTCTGCGGTGCGGGCGTCGTAGACGAGGGACCCGGTGACGTCACTGGGCATCAGGTCGGGGGTGAACTGGACGCGCTTGGTGTCGAGTTCGAGTGATGCCGCGAGGGCCCGGACCAGGAGGGTCTTGGCCACGCCCGGGACGCCTTCGAGCAGGACGTGACCTCGGCAGAGCAGTGCGACGACGAGTCCGGTGACTGCCGGGTCCTGTCCGACGACGGCCTTGGCGATTTCGGAACGCAGCGCTTCCAGGGAGGCGCGGGCCGTGTCGTCGTTCCTGATGGTCTCGGCTGTCCCGGCGGGAACGGGGGGCGGGGCGGTCATGAGGTACGAACCTCCCTTTCGAGGGAGTCGAGTTGGTCTGCCAGAAGGACGAGTGCGGCGTCGTCGGAAGGAGCCGAGCCGAAGATCAGTTCTTGGAGGCCGCTGTCGGTCGTGCCCAGGCGCGCGGAGACGGCGGGCAGGAGTGCGGCGGGGGAGTGGGCATCCCGTGGGGAGACGCCGACGAGAGGGGCGATACGGGTGCGGGAGGCGTGGCGCAGCGAGTCGGCGGCCCGGTCGCGGGCGTTGGTCTTGCGGTGGAGGCGGGCACGGCCCTCGGTGGACTCGGAGGCGCGGATGGCCACGGGCAGCCGTTCGGCGATCACGGGGCCCAGCCGACGCGCCCGCCAGACAGCGGCAAGTACGGCGGCGAGTGCGAGTTGCAGGGTGCCCCACAGCCAGCCCGGGGGGATCAGGTCGATGAAGCTGCTCTCGCCGCCCGCGCTCTCGTCATCCGCACCGCCGTCATCGCCTCCGCCGCTGGTCGAGGCGGAGCTGTCGGTAAGCGAGGGGAGGTACCAGACCAGATGCGAGTGGGAACCGAGGAGTTGAAGGGCCAGCGAGGCGTTGCCCTGCTTGTCCAGACGGTCGTTGTACAGGATGTCCGGAGAACCGAGGAGGACGGTGTCCCCCGCGGCCGGCTGCCGGAGGAGCAGCAGGGAGGGAAGGCCGTCGGCCGGGTAGCAGGCGACGGTGTCGAGGCTGTCCGAGGAGTAGCGGAAGCCGCCCGCCTCGACGGCGCCGGCCTGCCGGGCCGCGTCCAAGGAGCACCGCGGGGCACGAGTGGTCACCGGGGCGGGGGACTCTGCCCGGATACCGGGGGCCAGTGTGCCCACGGAGGGAGGACCCGCTGCGAGGAGTACGGTCCGGCCCGCGGTCCCGGTGGTTGCCGCGCGGAGCGTGTTCTGCTGGCCCGGCGTCAGCAGGTTGGGCGCGGCGACGAGGAGTGTCGTGTCGGGGCCGACGGCGGATGTGGCGTCCTGGAGCGTGGTGACGACACGGACGGAGACGCCACGGTCCTTGAGGAGTTCGGCGACGGCCCGGCTGCCGTAGCGGTCCGAGGAACGAGGGTCGAGACGTCCGTGCCGGTCGCCGGAGTGGGTGGCCGCCAGGGCGACTCCGGCGGCCACGAGCACGAGGACGGCGAGCAGCAGTCCGCGTATGCGGTTCCAGACCTGACGGGGGGTCGGGGCGGCCGAGGAGGAAGGGGCGGTGACCGCGGTCATCCGGCGGCTCCCCTGACGGCGCCGGTCAGCTCGGGCCTGGTGGACCCGACCTCCACGTCCAGGGCGAGCAGGGTCAGGTATGCCTGTTCGTCGGCGGTGCGGCCACCGTATGTGACGTCGTCGAACTGCCGGGCCGCCGCGAGCAGTCGCGTGGCGTGCGCGGGGAGGGGGTGGCCGGCTTCCGCCGCGGCTTCATCGGCGGTGCGGCCGGGGCGTGGGTCCAGCAGGGCGCGTTCCTCGAGGGAGCGGACGATGGCCCGCATCCGTTCCTGGACCGCCTGGTTCCAGCGGCCGGCGGCGGCGTGTGTCTCGGCGGCTCTGCGGTGCTCCGCGGCACTGTGGGGGCCGCTCTCGAAGAGGGCGTCCGACGGTCCGGGGCCGCGCTGCGGGGTGCCCAGCCGCCACCAGAGCGCGGCGACCAGAGCGAGAACGACCAGTACCAGTACGACCAGCCCGGCCGGGCCGCCGGGGGCGACGCCGGAGGCCGACGAGAGGAGATCGCCGATCCACTGCCACAGGTGGTCGAGGGCACGTTGGAGGAGGTTCGGGTCGTTCTCGTGGTACATCGGTTTGGACAGTTCGTGCCGTGCCGCCTCGCGGGCGGGCACCCGTGGGGTGTCCACGGGTATGTCGCCGCTCGCCCGGACCAGCAGCCGCGCCGCCGCCGTGCCGCCCACCCCCGACACGTCGTCAGCTCCTGTTGTCGTAACCCGGCAGACCGGCTGCCCTGGCGAGTTCGAGGTCGAGTGCCTCGCGCCGGATGCGCTGGTCCACGTAGAGCAGCGCCATGACACCCGCGAAGAGGGGGTAGGTGATCGTTGCGATGACCACGTCTCCGATGCCGGAGATGATCAGGAACGACCAGCCGAAACTGTTGGCGCCCTCGGTGAGGAAGGCGTCCAGGCCGCCGCCGTCCGCGACCACCGCGATGATGCCGAACGGGATCCCGATGACCAGGGTCACGATGAGTGTCAGCAGCCAGGTGAGCGCCAGGATTCCGAAGGTCCGCCACCATGCGCCCCGGATCAGCTTGGCGGAGCGTCGCATCGAGGCGGTGATCGACTGCCGCTCCAGCATCAGTGCGGGGGAGGCGAGGCAGAAGCGGACCATCAGCCAGACCAGCACGACACACGCGGCGAGAAGCCCGAGGAAGGCGAGCCCGACACCTGCCGTGTCGCCGAGCAGGAAGCCGGGCAGGAGCCCGACGGCCATGATGCCCACGGCCATGACACCCAGCAGCAGGGTCAGGCCCAGCAGCGGGAGCAACCGAGGCCGGGCCTCGGCCCACGTGTCGGAGAGGGTGACGGGGCGGCCGAGCACCGAGCGGCTGATCACCACGGCCAGCACCCCTGTGGTGAAGATCGTGGCGAGCATCGTGATGAGCAGGGGCGGGGCAGTGTTCAGCAGGCTGGACTGGAGCGAGTCGGCTGCCTGGCGCAGAGCCTCCGAGCCCGTGGCGTTCGCGTCGATCGACGGGGGATCGGGCAGCAGATAGCGGTCCACGAGGATGATCGCGGTCTGGACGATCACGGAGACGGTGAGTGTGATGCCGAGGACCGTGCGCCAGTGGTCGCGCATGGTGGATACGGCGCCGTCCAGGATCTCGCCGACGCCCAGGGGCCGGAGCGGGATGACGCCGGGCCGTGCCGCGTCGGGCCGTCCCCAGCCGGGCCCCTGGGGCCGGCCGCCCCAGCCGGGGGCGGGAGGCGGTGCGCCGGGGCCGGGACCGGAACTGCTCGGCGGGGACCACTGCCCTGCGGGCGGCTGCGTGGGAGACCAGTTTCCCGCAGGTCCGCTGCCGTCGACAGGCTCGGAAGGCCGGGGGATACCCGCCTCCTGGCCGTCGGAGGGGGCAGATCCGGGCGAGGCCCAGCCCGGAGTGTCGTTCATTCTCGCTCCTTAACGGTCCTGTCCGCTCATCGGGGCGTCAGGTTGCCAGCCATCGTGCCACGCGTTGCACCCGTCCGGGCCTGGCGCTCTATCTCCTTCGACCCTTCATTTGTGGGCGGCTCACCGGGCAGACTGGGCGGATGGCTGATCAGGACGCGCAACCGCCGGTGGGCATCGCCCCCTCGGCGCTTCCCGTACTTCGCTGGGACGAGCCGCCGGAAGGCCCTGTGCTGGTGCTTCTCGACCAGACGAGGTTGCCGGCGGAAGAGGCCGAGCTGGTGTGTGCCGATGTGCCCGCGCTGGTGGAGGCGATCCGGACGCTGGCGGTGCGGGGAGCACCTCTGCTGGGTATCGCGGGGGCCTACGGCGTGGCTCTCGCCGCGGTACGGGGTCAGGACGTGGAGGTGGCCGCAGGGCTGCTGGAACGGGCGCGGCCCACCGCGGTGAACCTCGGCTACGGCGTGCGGCGGGCCGCCGGGGTGTACCGGGCGGCGGTCGACAAGGGGGAGGGTCCGGAGCGGGCGGCGGCGGAGACGCTGGCAGAGGCCAGGGCCCTGCACCGGGAGGACGCCGTGGCCAGCGGGCGCATGGCGCGGTTCGGGCTCGCCCTCCTGGACGAGCTGCTGCCCGACGGCGGGCATCAGCTGCTGACCCACTGCAACACCGGCGCGCTCGTCTCGGGAGGCGAGGGCACCGCCTTCGCGGTGGCGCTCGGTGCGCACCGGGCGGGCCGGCTGAGGCGGCTGTGGGTGGACGAGACCCGTCCGTTGCTCCAGGGGGCCAGGCTGACCGCGTACGAGGCGGCGCGCAGTGGCATGACGTACAGCCTGCTCACGGACAACGCGGCGGGGTCGCTGTTCGCCGCCGGGGAGGTGGATGCCGTACTCATCGGGGCGGACCGCATCGCGGCGGACGGATCCGTGGCCAACAAGGTGGGGAGTTATCCGCTGGCGGTGCTCGCGAAGTATCACCACGTACCGTTCATCGTGGTGGCCCCGACCACGACCGTGGATCTGGACACCGCGGACGGGGCGGCGATCACCGTGGAGCAGAGACCCGCAAGGGAAGTGACGGAGGTCACATTTCCGCAGGTAGGGGCAGTTGGCCGGGAAACGGGTGGCGTCATCGTGGCGCCGCTGGGATCCCAGGCGTACAACCCCGCCTTCGACATCACACCGCCGGAGCTGGTCACGGCGATCGTCACGGAGGAGGGCGTAATCTCCCCGGTCACAGGAGTCGGACTGGCAGAGCTGTGTGCCAGGTCATCGCAGATAACGATTAGCTAATGGGATGATGTCGATTATGAAGGGACGCGTCCTTGTCGTCGACGACGACACCGCACTGGCCGAGATGCTCGGCATTGTGCTGCGTGGTGAGGGGTTCGAGCCGTCGTTCGTAGCGGACGGCGACAAGGCACTTGCTGCATTTCGTGAGGCAAAGCCGGACCTGGTTCTGCTGGATCTCATGCTGCCCGGTAGGGACGGCATCGAGGTCTGCAGGCTGATCAGGGCCGAGTCAGGTGTGCCGATCGTCATGCTCACTGCCAAGAGCGACACGGTTGACGTGGTGGTGGGCCTGGAGTCCGGGGCCGACGACTACATCGTCAAGCCGTTCAAACCTAAGGAGTTGGTTGCCCGGATCAGGGCACGTTTGCGGAGGTCCGAGGAGCCGGCGCCGGAGCAGCTGACCATCGGCGATCTGGTCATAGATGTGGCCGGGCACTCGGTGAAGCGGGACGGGCAGTCCATCGCCCTGACCCCGCTGGAGTTCGACCTGCTGGTCGCGCTCGCCCGTAAGCCGTGGCAGGTCTTCACCCGTGAGGTACTGCTGGAGCAGGTGTGGGGATATCGCCACGCCGCTGACACCCGTCTGGTGAACGTGCATGTTCAGCGCCTCCGCTCCAAGGTCGAGAAGGACCCGGAGCGGCCGGAGATCGTGGTGACCGTCCGAGGTGTCGGTTACAAGGCCGGACCGAGCTGACATGTCCCTGGGTAGCGCTGCTCCGAAGCCCGGGGAGCCGGGAGTCCGTGCGGAGCGGGCTGCCGGTTCAGGGCCTGCGTCGTCGCCTTTCTGGCGGTTCCTGCGGGGCGGCCGGTTGTTCCAGGACCGGGCGCCCGGCGGGCCGGTGCCGCGATTGCTGATGCGCTGGGTGCGGCGTCCGCTGCTGCCCGCGGTGCGGCTGTGGCGGCGCAACCTCCAGCTGCGGGTCGTCGCGGGCACGCTGCTGATGTCGCTCGGCGTGGTTCTGCTGCTCGGCCTGGTCGTGATCGGGCAGGTGCGCAACGGCCTGCTCGACGCGAAGGGCAAGGCCGCCCAGACACAGGCCGCGGGCGGATTCGCGGCCGCCCAGGAGAAGGCGAACGCACCACTCACCCCTACGACCGGGCAGGGCGGCGACGCCGCTGACGGCACGACCGCCAACAACTCCTGGCGGACCGAGCTCGTCGACCAGCTCGCCAGTGGCGGGAAGAACGCCTTCAACGTGGTGGCGCTCAGCGCCGACGAGGGCTCCCGCGCGCCGCGCGGCTCGGGCAGCGTCGAGGCCGCGAGCATCCCGCAGAGCCTCCGCGAGTCCGTGAACAAGGGCCCGGGAGCATTCCAGACGTACTCCCTGATCCGTTACGCGAACGGACAGGAGTCGCAGCCCGGTCTCGTCGTGGGCAAGCGCCTCTACGACATCGACCGCAACCCCTACCAGCTCTACTACCTCTTCCCGCTGACGCAGGAGGAGAAGTCCCTGACCCTGGTCAAGGGCACCCTGGCCACCGCGGGTCTGTTCGTGGTCGTGCTGCTCGGGGCCATCGCCTGGTTCGTGGTGCGCCAGGTCGTCACACCTGTCCGCATGGCGGCCGGGATCGCCGAACGGCTCTCCGCCGGCCGGCTCCAGGAACGCATGAAGGTCACCGGCGAGGACGACATCGCCCGGCTCGGTGAGGCCTTCAACAAGATGGCGCAGAACCTTCAGCTGAAGATCCAGCAGTTGGAGGAGCTCTCGCGGATGCAGCGGCGGTTCGTCTCGGACGTCTCGCACGAGCTGCGGACGCCCCTGACGACGGTACGGATGGCTGCCGATGTCATCCATGAGGCACGCGTCGACTTCGACCCCGTCACGGCTCGCTCCGCGGAACTGCTCGGTGATCAGCTCGACCGGTTCGAGTCGCTGCTCTCCGATCTGCTGGAGATCAGCCGGTTCGACGCCGGAGCCGCGGCGCTGGAGGCCGAGCCGATAGACCTGCGGCAGGTCGTACGGCGGGTGATCGGCGGCGCCGAGCCGCTGGCCGAGCGCAAGGGCACCCGGATCCGGGTGGTCGGTGACGAGCAGCCGGTGATAGCGGAGGCCGATGCGCGGCGGGTCGAGAGGGTCCTGCGCAACCTGGTCGTCAACGCCGTCGAGCACGGTGAGGGCCGCGATGTCGTGGTGCGGATGGGGGTGGCCGGCGGAGCGGTCGCGGTCGCCGTCCGCGACTACGGCGTGGGACTGAAGCCCGGCGAGGCGACCCGGGTGTTCAACCGTTTCTGGCGGGCCGACCCGGCCCGCGCCCGGACGACCGGCGGCACCGGTCTGGGGCTGTCGATCGCCGTCGAGGACGCCCGGCTGCACGGCGGCTGGCTGCAGGCCTGGGGCGAGCCCGGTGGCGGCTCGCAGTTCCGGCTGACACTGCCGCGTACGGCGGACGAGCCGCTGCGCGGTTCGCCGATACCACTGGAGCCCGAGGACTCACGGCGCAACCGGGAGAGCCGGGAGCGGGCCGCCGCCGCCCCCGTACAGGCCACGGGCAGCGAGCACCGGCTGATGGCCGTGCCCTCCCAGCCGGCGGGCACGGACCGCTCACCGCTGCCGGTACCGGCGCGCGCCCCCGCGGCCGCCCGGCCCGCACCGGTCTCGGTACACCCGGCTGCACTGCCGGGAAGCGGCGCACGGGTGGTGCCGCGGCACTCCGAGGAGCGGCCCGGCGACAACGACTCCCCGAGGCAGGGCCCGGGGCGGGAGGACACCACTCGTGGGCACTGACCGCGATCAGGGCGGCCGTGGACGTGCGGCGGGGCTGACCGTGCTGCTGGGATGCGGCGCCCTGCTGCTCACCGCGTGCGGCTCCATGCCCGTCACCGGGGACGTCAAGGCCGTGGACGCCTCGCAGCCCGGCGACTCCCAGGTGCAGGTGTACGCGGTCGCACCGCGTGACGGTGCCCCGCCGAACGAGGTGGTCGACGGCTTCCTGGAGTCGATGACCAGCGACGACTCCGATTTCCGCACGACGCGCAAGTACCTCACGCAGCGGTTGTCGAAGAGCTGGAAGCCGAGTGCGCTCACCACCGTGCTGGCCAAGGCGCCGAACCGGAGCGACCGGCCGGCCCACGAGAGCGACCGCAGCACCACCGAGGTCACCTACACGCTGTCCGGCGAGAAGGTGGCGACGGTCGACGAGCAGAACGCGTACCAGCCGCTCGCTCCGACGGACTACACGAGCACCCTCCATCTGGTGCGGCAGAACGGGCCGGACGGCAAGGAGTGGCGCATCGACAGCGTGCCGGACGGCCTGGTGCTCGGGCAGTCGGACTTCAAGCGGCTCTACCGTTCCGTCAACAAGTTCTACTTCGCGACCGGGCGCTCCGAGGCGGAGTCCACACTGGTCGCCGACCCGGTCTACATACGTAACCGGACGGATCCCGTCACCGGGATGGACACCGTGACGCAGGCGGTCCGCAGTCTCCTGCGGGGCCCGACCGACTGGCTGCGGCCGGTGGTCACTTCGCGCTTCCCCGCGGGGACGGGCCTGCGGAAGGACGTCACCTCGCTGACGCCCGACGACCGCAACGTACTGAAGGTCCCGCTCAACAAGAAGGCCGACGGAGCCGGTCAGCGCTCCTGCCGGATGATGGCCTCGCAGGTGCTCTTCACCCTCCGGGACCTGACATCGGCGCGGGTCGAGCAGGTGGAGCTGCAGCGCTCGGACGGTTCGCCGTTGTGCGTGCTGGGGTCGGATCAGGCCGAGGAGTACGCCCCCGACCGTTCGTCGGGCGGGCCCGACAGCCAGTACTTCGTCGATGCCAAGGGGCATGTGCAGCGCATTCCGGGGAGCACCAGGGGCAGCGGGGAACCGGAGCCGGTGGCCGGGCCGTTCGGGGCCGGGCAGGTGCGGGTGAGCGAGGTCGGCGTGGCCCGGGACGAGCAGTTGGCCGCGGCGCTCTCGCAGCACGGCGACGCGCTCTACGTGGCCTCCATCGCCGAGGACGGCCAGTTGCCGCCCCCTGCGGTGACGAGCAAGGCCGCCGCTTCCGGGGACCGCCTGACGGCGCCCAGCTGGGACGGCAGGGGCGACCTCTGGGTCGCCGACCGGGACCCGGACAATCCCAGGCTGCTGCGGCTGGCCGGTGGTGCGGGCAAGCCGCAGGAGGTCACGGTGCCCAGTCTGAACGGCAGCCGGATCAAGGGACTGCGGCTGTCCTCCGACGGGGTGCGCATCGCGCTACTGCTGAAGAGCGATGGCCATACGACGCTGAAGATCGGCCGGATCGAGCGTCAGGGATCGCACGACAAGCAGCAGGTTTCCGTGGTCGACCTGCGCCAGGCCGCGCCGCAGCTGGCGGATGTGACCGCGATGTCGTGGTCGGGCGGGAGCCGGCTCGTGGTGGTCGGCAAGGAGCAGGGCGGCGTGCAGCAGGTCCGCTATGTGCAGGCGGACGGCTCGACACCCTCGTCGGGCGTGCTGCCCGGGGTGAACCAGGTACTGGCGATCGCCGCGGCGGACGACGAGCAGTTGCCGCTGATGGCGGATACACAGGGCGACGGAATAGTGAAGCTGCTGCCCGGAGACAACTGGCAGACGGTCCTCAAGGAGGGTTCGGCGCTGGTCTACCCGGGCTGACGCCGGCGCCCCCCGTCCCCCGTACCGCCTGTGCCTGTCCGTGCCCGCCTGTTTCCGCCTGTGTCCGGGCGGTTGTCCACAGAGTTGTCCACAGGAGTGGTCCGACGGCTGGGGCGGGGGCACAGTGGAGTCATGCGCGGGTGGTGGCGGGAGATCACCGGACTGGTCCTGCCGGGCGCCTGCGGGGGCTGCGGCAGACCGCGGACCGAGCTGTGCGCGGAGTGCGGCGCGCAGCTCCACGGCGGGGTCCCCCGCCGGGTGAGACCCGATCCGGAGCCTGCCGGTCTGCCCCCGGTCCACGCCGCCGCCGGCTACGAGAACGCGGTACGGGCGCTGCTGCTGGCCCACAAGGAGCGAGGTGTGCTCGGCCTGGCGGGGGCACTCGGCAAGGCGTTGGCGGGTGCCGTGCGGGCCGGGGCGGGGTCGCCGTCAGGTCCGGGACCACTGCTGCTCGTGCCCGTGCCGTCGTCGCGCCGGGCAGTGGCGGCGCGAGGACATGATCCGACGCGCCGGATCGCGCTGGCGGCCGCGGCTGAACTGCGGCGTGCGGGCACCCCGGCCCGGGTGGCCGCGGTGCTGCGGCAGCGGCGTGCGGTGGCCGACCAGTCGGGGCTCGGAGCCGGGGCGCGCCGGGCGAATCTGGCGGGTGCGCTGGAGGTGGTGGCGGGAGGCGGTCGACTGCTGGCAGCCGGACGGGTCGTGCTGGTCGACGACCTGCTCACGACGGGTGCCTCGCTGGCCGAGGCGGCACGGGCGATCGACGGATCCGCCGGGCCGTACGGCACTGGTTCCGGGGTGCGGCAGGCGGCCGTTGTCGCAGTATCTCCGTCCGCCTTCGAAATAAACCGGAACTGGAAGTGAACCTGCATCGTTGCAGGTAGTGAGTGGGTAAAAAGACCTGAACGGAGGTACGTGCGAGTAGCGGGTGCCGACAGGCCGCCGAGCAGGCTATGTTCGGTTGTGAGGAATGGTGAATGCCAGACCTCGACGAATGCACCACCAGGTTTCGGGCAGGTACCCACCAGGAGTTCAGAATCTGGAATTCGGTGGGGTGGAGACCTCACCGCCGGGGGAGGAGGAGGTGGAAGCCACCGAGTCCGCGGCTCCGGTCACCACCGGGGCCTGGTGCAAAAGGGAGATGCTCCGCCACTGAGCGGAGCGATCCGGGAACGGAGTTCTGCGTGGACATCGTCGTCAAGGGCCGCAAGACCGAGGTGCCCGAGCGGTTCCGCAAGCACGTGGCCGAGAAGCTGAAGCTGGACAAGATCCAGAAGTTCGACGGCAAGGTGATCAGCCTCGACGTGGAGGTGTCCAAGGAGCCGAATCCCCGTCAGGCCGACCGTTCCGACCGGGTGGAGATCACGCTCCGCTCGCGTGGGCCGGTCATCAGGGCGGAAGCGGCCGCAGGCGACCCTTACGCAGCGCTGGACCTGGCCACCGGCAAGCTGGAGGCCAGGCTGCGCAAGCAGCACGACAAGCGCTACAGCCGCCGCGGCTCGGGCCGCATCTCAGCCGCAGAGGTCGCCGAAGTCGTACCGGAAGCGGCTTCGTTCAACGCTGACGGTGTGCTGATCGCCGACGAACCGGCGAAGCCCGTGCCCACCACCAGGATCGGCTCGCTCGAGGTACAGGGCGAAGGCCCGCTGGTGATGCGCGAGAAGACGCACGTGGCGGCACCCATGTCGCTCGACCAGGCTCTCTACGAGATGGAGCTGGTAGGACACGACTTCTACCTGTTCGTCGACTCCGAGACGAAGGAGCCGAGTGTCGTCTACCGGCGGCACGCGTACGACTACGGTGTCATCCACCTGAGGACCGACCCGCTGGCCGCCGATGAGGCGGGCGGCGCGGGTGGTGCGCTCGGCGGCTGACGCCTCCCTCCGTGGTGCCCCTGGTGCGCCTTGTGCGCCCCTGGGGCACCCGCGTGCGACCACTGGATCACCGCTCCGACGTCCAGGCATGAAATCATGGCGGCCCAAGCCAATCGGTGCTCTGTGAACTGCCGTTGGCGGACAGTTTGTGAACTTCAGGCCGTGGCCTTCAGGGGGAGGAACGATGGCGGACACCTTCGGGCCCGTGCGCGATGTGAATGATGCCGAGGATGCTTCCGGTGCCCGTACCGGAGCGGACGAGGACGGTGGTTCCCGCAAGGAACCGATCCGGGTCCTCGTGGTCGATGACCACGCCCTCTTCCGCAGGGGGCTGGAGATCGTCCTCGCGCACGAGGAGGACATCCAGGTCGTCGGCGAGGCCGGGGACGGGGCGGAGGCGGTCGACAAGGCGGCCGATCTGCTGCCGGACATCGTGCTGATGGATGTACGGATGCCCAAACGCGGCGGTATCGAGGCCTGTACCTCCATCAAGGAGGTGGCTCCCAGCGCGAAGATCATCATGCTGACGATCAGCGACGAGGAGGCCGACCTCTACGACGCGATCAAGGCGGGCGCCACCGGCTACCTCCTCAAGGAGATCTCCACGGACGAGGTCGCCACCGCGATCCGGGCGGTCGCCGACGGGCAGTCACAGATCAGTCCGTCCATGGCGTCGAAACTGCTCACCGAGTTCAAATCGATGATCCAGCGGACCGACGAGCGCCGGCTGGTGCCGGCGCCCCGGCTCACCGAGCGTGAGCTCGAAGTCCTCAAACTGGTTGCCACGGGCATGAACAATCGCGATATCGCGAAGGAACTCTTCATTTCCGAGAACACCGTGAAGAACCACGTCCGCAACATTCTGGAGAAGCTCCAGCTCCACTCCCGGATGGAAGCAGTGGTCTACGCCATGCGGGAGAAGATCCTCGAGATCAGGTGACGCGGCCGGGTAAAGCCCCGGAAATGTGCGGTCATGCCAGGACGCGGGCGATTTCCCGTGTGAGCGGCCCGCGCAGTTCCGGTGCCTCCACCCGCTCCAGCCGGACCTCGGTGCAGCCGACCCATGACGCCGCCTCGACCAGAGCCTCCGCCATCGGCGGCACGGCCTTCGGGCCCGCCAGGGACACCTGCCGGGCGACCAGCGTCGTCCCCTCGCGCGCCGGATCGACCCGGCCCTGCAGCTTGCCGCCCGCCAGCAGGGGCATCGCGAAGTAGCCGTGGATCCGCTTGGGCTTGGGGACGTAGGCCTCCAGCCGGTGGGTGAACCCGAAGATCCGCTCGGTGCGCGCCCGCTCCCAGACCAGCGAGTCGAACGGCGACAGCAGCGTCGTACGGTGCCGTCCGCGCGGCTCCGAGGCCAGCGCCGCCGGATCCGCCCAGGCCGGCTTCGCCCAGCCCTGCACCGTCACCGGCACCAGGCCGGAGTCCGCGACCACCGCGTCGAACTGCTCGGCCTTGAGCCGGTGGTAGTCGGCGATGTCCGCGCGGGTGCCCACGCCCAGCGACTGCCCGGCGAGCGCCACCAGCCGGCGCACGCACTCCGCGTCGTCCAGGTCGTCGTGGAACACCGCGGCGGGCAGGGCGCGCTCCGCCAGGTCGTAGACCCGCTTCCAGCTGCGCCGCTCGGTGCACACCACCTCGCCGTACATCAGGGCCCGCTCGACGGCGACCTTCGACGCCGACCAGTCCCACCACTCCCCGCCGTTGTTCGCGCCGCCCAGCTCCGTGGCCGTCAGCGGGCCCTCGGTGCGCAACTGCTTGATCACCGTGTCGTACGCGCCGTCGGGCAGGTCGTGGTGCCACTGCGGGCGCGAGCGGTAGGCGCGGCGGCGGAAGGCGAAGTGCGGCCACTCCTCGACCGGCAGGACACACGCCGCGTGCGACCAGTACTCGAAGGCGCGGCCGCCCGACCAGTACGCCTCCTCGACGGGCCGTCGGCCGATCGCGCCGAGGCGCGCGTACGGAATCAGCTCGTGCGACCGCGCGAGCACGGAGATCGTGTCGAGCTGGACGGCGCCGAGATGCCGCAGCACGCCGGGCGCCCCGGCCCGGCGGTCCGGGGCGCCCAGGAATCCCTGGGCGCGCAGGGCGATCCTGCGGGCCTGATCGGCGGAGAGGTCGGCTACGGGAGGCTGCACAGGCGTCATGCCTCGAACCCTAGAGGGCGGCACTGACAGTCCGGCCCGGAATTCCGCGGTCCTCACGAGCGGGTGGGCGGCACCGCCGGAAGGTAGGCGCAGGCCCCCGGCAGCCCGAGGTCGGACGGGAGCAGCGCACCGGCCCACGTATCGCGCCGCACTCCCTTGTTGAGCAGTCCGGAGCGCTGGTCGCCCTCCATGAGGAAGCCGGCGCGCAGCGCCACGGCCCGGGAGGCGACATTGCCGATCTCGGCCCGCCACTCCAGCCGGTCCCCGCCGAGCGAGGTGAAGGTCCAGTGGGCGGCACGGCGGACCGCTTCCGTCGTGTAGCCGCGGCCCCGGTGCTCCCCGGAGGTCCAGAACCCCACCTCGTACGTGCCCGGCTGATTGCGGCGGTTGATGCCGAGCGCACCGGTCAGGGCCCCGCCGTCACGCAGCACGACGGCGAAGTTGTACATGGAGTCGTCCCGCCAGCCCCCGGGCGAGAACTGCTGGGTGAAGAGCTCCGCGTCGGTGCGGCCGTACGGCGAGGGGACGACCGTCCAGCGCTGGATGTCCGGGTCCTGGCAGGCGGCGTGCACCGCGTCCGCGTCGCCCGGGGCGAAGGGGCGCAGCAACAGGCGGCCGGTGGTGAGAGTGGTCGGTTCCATGTACGGATTCTGGTGACCGGCCGGGGCGCGGAGCGAGCACTTTTCGCCCTTCCCGGCACCTTAGGCGCCCTTCGTCCGTTGATCGGGAAGGGCACTGCGAGCTCAACGCAGTGGCAGCCCTCCCGGCGCGGCGGGGTCCTCGCTTACGATGGCCGTTGCGGTGGGGCCCACCTGCCGTGCCCGCGCCAGAGTCCATAACACGACCCAGTGCCAGGCCCGACCGGCAAGGAGACCAGCCTCAGTGTCCGTCTTCAACAAGCTCATGCGTGCAGGCGAAGGCAAGATCCTGCGCAAACTGCACCGCATCGCGGACCAGGTCAGCTCCATCGAAGAGGACTTCGTCAACCTCTCCGACGCCGAGCTGCGGGCGCTCACCGACGAGTACAAGGAACGGTACGCGGACGGCGAGAGCCTGGACGACCTGCTTCCCGAAGCATTCGCGACCGTCCGTGAGGCCGCCAAGCGGGTCCTCGGACAGCGCCACTACGACGTTCAGATGATGGGCGGCGCAGCCCTGCACCTCGGCTACGTGGCCGAGATGAAGACCGGCGAGGGCAAGACCCTGGTCGGCACACTGCCCGCGTATCTCAACGCGCTCTCCGGCAAGGGCGTGCACCTGATCACGGTCAACGACTACCTGGCCGAGCGTGACTCGGAGATGATGGGCCGGGTCCACAAGTTCCTCGGACTGGACGTCGGCTGCATCATCGCCAACATGACGCCGGCCCAGCGCCGTGAGCAGTACGGCTGCGACATCACGTACGGCACGAACAACGAGTTCGGCTTCGACTACCTCCGCGACAACATGGCGTGGTCGCAGGACGAGCTGGTCCAGCGCGGTCACAACTTCGCGATCGTCGACGAGGTCGACTCGATCCTGGTCGACGAGGCCCGTACCCCGCTGATCATCTCCGGCCCCGCCGACCAGGCCACCAAGTGGTACGGCGACTTCGCCAAGCTGGTCACCCGGCTGGCCAAGGGCGAGGCGGGCAACCCGCTCAAGGGCATCGAGGAGACCGGCGACTACGAGGTCGACGAGAAGAAGCGGACCGTCGCGATCCACGAGCCCGGTGTCGCGAAGGTGGAGGACTGGCTCGGCATCGAGAACCTCTACGAGTCGGTGAACACCCCCCTCGTCGGGTACCTCAACAACGCCATCAAGGCCAAGGAACTCTTCAAGAAGGACAAGGACTACGTCGTCATCGACGGCGAAGTCATGATCGTCGACGAGCACACCGGCCGTATCCTCGCCGGCCGCCGCTACAACGAGGGCATGCACCAGGCGATCGAGGCGAAGGAAGGGGTGGACATCAAGGACGAGAACCAGACCCTCGCCACGATCACCCTGCAGAACTTCTTCCGCCTCTACGGCAAGCTCTCCGGCATGACCGGTACGGCGATGACCGAGGCCGCCGAGTTCCACACGATCTACAAGCTCGGTGTCGTGCCGATCCCGACCAACCGGCCGATGGTCCGGGCCGACCAGTCGGACCTGATCTACCGCACCGAGGTCGCGAAGTTCGCCGCTGTCGTCGACGACATCGCGGAGAAGCACGAGAAGGGCCAGCCGATCCTGGTCGGCACCACCTCCGTCGAGAAGTCCGAGTACCTCTCGCAGCAGCTGTCGAAGCGCGGTGTGCAGCACGAGGTCCTCAACGCCAAGCAGCACGACCGGGAGGCGCCGATCATCGCGCAGGCCGGTCGCAAGGGTGCCGTCACGGTCGCGACGAACATGGCGGGCCGCGGTACGGACATCAAGCTGGGCGGCAACCCCGACGACCTGGCCGAGGCGGATCTGCGCCAGCGCGGACTCGACCCGGTCGAGCACGTCGAGGAGTGGGCGGCCGCGCTTCCGGCGGCGCTGGAGAAGGCCGAGCAGGCGGTGAAGGCCGAGCACGACGAGGTCAAGGACCTCGGCGGGCTCTACGTCCTGGGCACCGAGCGGCACGAGTCGCGCCGCATCGACAACCAGCTGCGCGGTCGTTCCGGCCGTCAGGGCGACCCGGGCGAGTCCCGCTTCTACCTGTCGCTGGGCGACGACCTGATGCGTCTGTTCAAGGCGCAGATGGTCGAGCGCGTGATGTCGATGGCCAATGTGCCGGACGATGTGCCGATCGAGAACAAGATGGTGACGCGGGCGATCGCGTCGGCCCAGTCGCAGGTCGAGCAGCAGAACTTCGAGACGCGTAAGAACGTCCTGAAGTACGACGAGGTGCTCAACCGGCAGCGTGAGGTCATCTACGGCGAGCGGCGCCGGGTGCTCGAGGGCGAGGACCTCCAGGACCAGATCCGTCACTTCATGGACGACACGATCGACGACTACATCCGCCAGGAGACGGCGGAGGGGTTCGCCGAGGAGTGGGACCTGGACCGGCTGTGGGGCGCGTTCAAGCAGCTCTACCCGGTGAAGGTCACGGTCGCCGAGCTGGAGGAGGCCGCGGGGGATCTCGCCGGGGTCACCGCGGAGTTCATCGGCGAGTCGGTCAAGGACGACATCCACGAGCAGTACGACGAGCGTGAGAAGACGCTCGGCTCCGACATCATGCGTGAGCTCGAACGGCGCGTGGTGCTGTCCGTGCTGGACCGCAAGTGGCGTGAGCACCTCTACGAGATGGACTACCTCCAGGAGGGCATCGGCCTCCGGGCCATGGCGCAGAAGGACCCGCTGGTCGAGTACCAGCGCGAGGGCTTCGACATGTTCAACGCCATGATGGAGGGCATCAAGGAGGAGTCCGTCGGCTACCTGTTCAACCTGGAGGTCCAGGTCGAGCAGCAGGTCGAGGAGGTGCCGGTGCAGGACGCGGGGACCTCGCTCTCCAAGGAGGACGCCGTTCCGGCGGCGCGTCCGGAGATCCGGGCGAAGGGGCTCGACGCTCCGCAGCGTCCCGACCGGCTGCACTTCTCCGCTCCCACGGTGGACGGGGAGGGCGGGGTCGTCGAGGGCGACTTCTCCAACGTGGACAGTGACGGGGGCGGTGCCGAGTCCGACGGGCTCACCCGGGCTGAGCGGCGCAAGGCGCAGAAGAGTGGTGGGGGTGGGCGGCGCCGCAAGAAGTAGCGCGCGCTGACTGCTTGATCACGGCCGGGGCCGGGCACCGTTGGTGTCCGGCCCCGGCCGTTGTGGGTGTGGGTTCGGAGTGGGTGTGGGGTGGGTGTGGGTCTGCGCGGTGGGTTCGGCTTGAGGTGGGCGTGGTGGTGGGCGGGTCGGTGGTGCGCCTGCGGCGGGCCTTGTCCCCTCCCCGCCCCTTCCCGTAACCGGGGCTCCGCCCCGGACCCCGCTCCTCAAACGCCGGAGAGGCTGGAAGGGGCGGCCTGGAGGGGGAGAGCTTGGGCGGGGAGGGCTTGGGTGGGGAGGTGCGAGGGGCTGGGCTGGGAGGGCCTGGGTGGGGAGGTGCGCGGGGCTGGGCTGGTCGGGGAGGTGCGAAGGGCTCGGCTGGGCTGGTCGGGTTGGGGAGGCGCTGGGGAGGGCTGGGGCGGGAGAGGGCTGTGTGGGCCCGTGTGGGCTCGTGTGGCCCGGCGGTGAGGGGATTGGCGGGCGAGGGGCTGGGAGGGCTGGAGCCGGGCCTGTGCGGGCTGATTCGTGCTGTGGATGTCGGTGGTGGGTCCGGGGTGGCTCAGGGCGGGGGCCGGCCCTCAGGGTGGCGGCGCAGGGCGACACCCTGAGGGCCCGGCTCGGTGACCCAGGTGTGGGGGCCGGTCCCCAGGGAGGGCATGGCAGGTGCTGGCGTCCGCCCCGGGCTGGTGGCCCAGGGTGGCGGGGCTCGGCCTTCAGGGTGGGTGGGGTACGTGGTGGCGCTTGCCCCCAGGGGGGCGGGGTACGTGGCGGTGCCCCGCCCCCACCAGCGGCGCCCGGTTGGCCCTTTGAGGGGGTTCCGGGGGTCAGGGGTGGCGGGCCGGGGTGTTGCCCAGTTCTACTGCGGCGCAGCGCCAGCGGAGGTCGGGGCCCTGTTCCAGGCGGAAGGCCATGGCCCGGACCTGTTCGCCCGCCGCGATGCTCGCGCAGGCCTCCACCACGCCGGGGGCCGGCTGGGCGCCGCGGCACATGCGGATCACCGGACGGGCGCCGCGGCTCCTGAGCGGGGTGGCGGGGGCCAGTTCGGCGAGTTGGTCGTACGCCTCCCCGATGGTGTGGCCGAGCATCCAGTGGACGGGGCGCTGGCCGCTGAGGACGGCCAGGAGGCGTTCCGCGAACCACTGGTGGGGGCGGACGCGCCGGGGCGTCCGGAGGCGTTGCGAGGGGACGGTCTCGGGCCTGCGTGCGTCGTGCCGGCCGGCGGGCCGGGTCCTGTTCATGGTCACTGCTCATCGCCCCCGTGCTTCAGAGGCCCGGCATCTACCGGGCGGTAACTTCTGCTGTGGATCTTCTACGGGGGCGGCGGACGCCCCCGCAAGCGTCCGAGGAACCGGGGGACCGGGCCCGGAATTCACCTATCCGGGTGGCAGACCCGGTCAGGGAAGGGGAGCGGGGCCGGGGCGGACAGGGTGAGCAGCGGTTGCCGGGTGGACGGGCCGGAGCCCGTGCAGGTAACCCCAAAGGGGGACGCCGCACGTATCCTGAGGGCGTCTCCGACTACGAAAGCGGCCAAGCCATGCGCGTGTACGTCCCTCTGACCCTCTCCGGTCTCGCAGCGGCGCACAGGGCGGGCGAGCTGGGCCCCGGTCCGCTCACCGCTTACGCGGTGACCCCCGGACTGCGTGAGTGGTACGTCTCCGACGACATCGAGGAGCTGGAGTACGCGGCGCTCAACCGGGCCGCGTCCGCGTCGCTGCGGATGATCGCCGGGGACCCCGGCGCCACCCGCCGCCGCGTCGTCGTCGCGGTCGATGTGCCGGACGGGGCCGCGGTCGCCGACCCGGACCACATCCTGGACGCCTCGTCGCTCGGTGAGGTCACGATCGCCTCCGCGGTGGCGCTGGCGAAGGCGGCCGCGGTGCACATCGACTCGGACGAGGCGGACAAGGACGTCACGGCGGCCGCGGCCGCGCTGGGGGCGGCGGACCTCGGTGACGACGACGCGCAGTTCACCGTGGACGGGGCGGAGGACCACGAGCTGCTGTGGTTCGGCGTCCAGGAGATCCCGAACCTGATCGGCTGACGGCTGGGCGGGGCGGCCCGAGCGGCGGCCGCCGCGCCGGTTGTCAGTGGGGGCGGGTATTTTTCTTGGCATGGGGACGCAGGGGAAGCACCGCACACATCTGGTCTGGGACTGGAACGGCACACTGCTCGACGACAACATCGCGGTCGTCGGCGCGACGAACGCCGCGTTCGGCGAGGTCGGCGTGGCACCGATCAGCCTGGACCAGTACCGGGAGATGTACTGCATCCCGATACCCCGCTTCTACGAACGGCTGATGGGCCGGCTGCCCACCGACGCCGAGTGGGACGTGATGGACCTGGCCTTCCACCGCCACTACACGGAGCAGCGCGAGGGCTGCGGGCTGACGGAGGGCGCCGCGGAGCTGCTCGCGCAGTGGCAGCAGGCCGGCCGGAGCCAGTCCCTGCTGAGCATGTACGGGCACGACGAGCTGGTCCCCGTGGTGCGGGGATACGGCATCGAGCCGCGCTTCGTGCGCGTCGACGGCCGCACCGGGCGCTCCGGCGGCAGCAAGGCGCAGCACATGGAGCGGCATTTCGCGGCGCTCGACGGGATATCCCCGGAGCACGCGGTGATCATCGGTGACGCGGTGGACGACGCCGTGGCAGCGGCCCACGTCGGCGCGCGGGCGGTGCTCTACACGGGCGGTTCGCACAGCCGGTCCAGCCTGGAGGCGGCCGGAGTGCCCGTCGTGGACACCCTGGCCGAAGCGGCGGAGCTCGCCCAGCAACTGGGCCGTTAGGGGCAGGCGGCCCGTAGCGGTCGGCCGCGCCGCCATGCCCCGCGCCGCCACGCCCCGAGCCGCCCGGCCCGGCTACCGCCCGGTGCTCACGTGACCGGTGCCTTCGTGCGGAGCACGGTCAGGAATTCGCGCATCCAGGCCGAGTGGTCGGGCCAGGCGCGGGACGAGACCAGGGGGCCGTCCACCACGACCTCGGTGTCCTGGAAGGCGGCCCCGGCCGACTCCATGTCCGGCTCCAGTGCGGGATAGGCAGTGACGCGGCGGTTCTTCAGCGCGCCGGCCGCGGCCGTCATCAGCGGGCCGTGGCAGATCTGGGCCACCGGGCGGTCCGTGTCGAAGAACGCCGTGAGGATCTTGCGCAGGTCGGCGTCGTTGCGGAGGTACTCGGGGGCGCGGCCGCCCGGGACGACCAGGGCCACGTAGTCGTCCGGGTCGACCTCGGTGAAGGCCAGGTCGGCGGGCCAGGTGTAGCCGGGCTTCTCCGTGTACGTGTCGAAGCCGGGCTCGAAGTCGTGGACCACGAAGCGGAGCGTCTTGCGGGAGGGGGCGGCGATGTGGACGTCGTAACCCTCCTCGCGCAGCCGCTGGTACGGATAGAGGACTTCGAGGGACTCGGCGGCGTCGCCGGTGACGATCAGGATCTTCGGTGCCATGGCGGGGCTCCCCACGGTTCGTCGGCCTGTTGCGGTTACCAGAGTGCGTCAGCACGGCGCGACGCGCTGTCCAGAGTGTCAAAGTTCGGGGCTTTCTTTGTACACATACGGCTCGTGACGGTCACCGGGGCGGGCGAGATAGCCTGGACCTCGTGATCAGCGCGATACGCCTCGGGGGCAGCGAAGCCCCCGGCCTGCGCCCGGAGTGCCACAGCACCCGGGCCCTGACTGATCCCCTCAGCCCGGCCCGACTGCCAAAAAAGGCCAATAAGGTCCCGGGCGTCTCTCATAGCGGCATAGCGTCGACTCAGACCGGAAACCCCGTGTCGTGGCGGTACGTCGTCTTTTTCACCTACGTCACGCAACGGCGCGCGACAGGAGCCAGAGGACATGCAGACCAAGCTGGACGAAGCCAAGGCCGAGCTGCTCGCACGGGCCGCCAAGGTAGCTGACAACAGTCCGGGCGGTGGTGTCGGTGGCCCGGGGAGTACCCCCCGGGTGCACGTCGCTGCCACCGGGGCCGACAACGGCAACGGGGCCGGGCAGGAGCGTCCGGGCCAGGACGTGCTGCTCGCCTATCTCCAGCGCTACTACCTCCACACCGCTCCGGAGGACATCGGCGGCCGCGACCCCGTCGACGTCTTCGGCGCCGCTTCCTCCCACTACCGGCTGGCGGAGAACCGCCCGCAGGGCACGGCGAACGTCCGGGTGCACACCCCGACCGTCGAGGAGAACGGCTGGACGTGCAGCCACACCGTCGTCGAGGTCGTCACGGACGACATGCCGTTCCTGGTCGACTCCGTCACCAATGAGCTGTCCCGCCAGGGGCGCGGCATCCACGTCGTGATCCACCCGCAGGTCATCGTCCGGCGCGATGTGGCCGGCAAGCTGATCGAGGTCCTCACCGACGGCGCGGGCGTCTCGACCGGCGCGCAGAACGGGCGCAAGAACGCCAAGGGAGCGAAGGACGCCAAGGCCGAGCTCCCGCACGACGCGCTCGTCGAGTCCTGGATCCACGTCGAGATCGACCGCGAGTCCGACCGCGCCGACCTCAAGCAGATCCAGGCCGACCTGCTGCGCGTCCTGTCCGACGTACGGGAGACCGTCGAGGACTGGGAGAAGATGCGGGACGCCGCGCTGCGCATCGCCGACGACCTGCCCGGCGAGCCGCTCGACGACCTCGCCGACGACGAGGTGAACGAGGCCAGGGAGCTGCTGCGCTGGCTCGCCGCCGACCACTTCACCTTCCTCGGCTACCGCGAGTACGAGCTCAGGGACTCCGACGCGCTTGCCGCCGTACCCGGCACCGGCCTCGGCATCCTGCGCTCCGACCCGCACCACACCGAGGACGAGGCCCACCCGGTCAGCCCCTCCTTCGACCGGCTGCCCGCCGACGCCCGCGCCAAGGCCCGCGAACACAAGCTCCTCATCCTCACCAAGGCCAACAGCCGGGCGACCGTGCACCGCCCCAGCTACCTCGACTACGTCGGCGTGAAGAAGTTCGACGCCGAGGGCAACGTCATCGGTGAGCGCCGCTTCCTCGGACTGTTCTCGTCCGCCGCCTACACCGAGTCCGTGCGCCGGGTGCCCGTCGTCCGCCGCAAGGTCGCCGAGGTGCTGGAGGGCGCGGGCTTCACGTACAACAGCCACGACGGCCGCGACCTGCTCCAGATCCTGGAGACGTACCCGCGCGACGAGCTGTTCCAGACGCCGCCCGACCAGCTGCGCTCCGTCGTCACCTCGGTGCTCTACCTCCAGGAGCGGCGCCGGCTCCGGCTCTACCTGCGCCAGGACGAGTACGGGCGCTACTACTCCGCGATCGTCTACCTGCCGCGCGACCGCTACACCACCGGCGTGCGCCTCCGGCTGATCGACATCCTCAAGGAGGAGCTGAACGGCACCAGCGTCGACTTCACGGCCTGGAACACCGAGTCGATCCTGTCCAGGCTGCACTTCGTCGTCCGGGTCGCCCCCGGCAGCGAGCTGCCCACCCTCACCGACGCCGAGGCCGACCGCATCGAGGCCCGGCTCGTCGAGGCCGCCCGCTCCTGGGCCGACGGCTTCCAGGAAGCGCTGAACGCCGAGTGCGGCGAGGAGCGCGCCGCCGAGCTGCTGCGCAACTACGGGCACTCGTTCCCCGAGGGCTACAAGGCCGACCACTCGGCGCGTGCCGCCGTGGCCGACCTGGTCCGCCTCGAAGCCCTCAAGGAGCACGAGCGGGACTTCGCCCTCAGCCTGTACGAGCCGGTCGGCGCCGCCCCCGGCGAGCGCCGCTTCAAGATCTACCGGACCGGTGAGCAGGTCTCCCTCTCCGCCGTCCTCCCGGCGCTCCAGCGCCTCGGTGTCGAGGTCGTCGACGAGCGTCCGTACGAGCTGCGCTGCGCGGACCGCACCCACGCCTGGATCTACGACTTCGGGCTGCGGATGCCGCATGCCACGGGCAACGGCAGCTACCTGGCCGACGACGCCCGCGAGCGGTTCCAGGAGGCCTTCGCCGCCGTGTGGACCGGCGAGGCCGAGAACGACGGCTTCAACGCGCTGGTGCTGAGCGCCGGGCTGAACTGGCGGCAGGCGATGGTGCTGCGCGCCTACGCGAAGTACCTGCGCCAGGCCGGATCGACGTTCAGCCAGGACTACATGGAGAGCACGCTCCAGAACAACGTCCACACCACCCGGCTGCTGGTCTCGCTCTTCGAGGCCCGGATGTCGCCGGAGCGCCAGAGCGCGGGCACGGAGCTCACCGACGGGCTCCTCGAAGAGCTCGACGGGGCCCTGGACCAGGTCGCCTCGCTCGACGAGGACCGGATCCTGCGGTCCTTCCTCACCGTCATCAAGGCCACCCTGCGCACCAACTTCTTCCAGAACGCGAGCACGGAGGGCGACAAGGGGGGCCGGCGCGCGGACAGCGGTCTGCCGCACAACTACGTGTCGATGAAGTTCGACCCGCAGTCCATCCCGGACCTCCCGGCCCCGCGCCCGGCGTTCGAGATCTGGGTCTACTCGCCCCGGGTCGAGGGCGTCCACCTGCGGTTCGGCAAGGTCGCCCGCGGCGGTCTGCGCTGGTCCGACCGGCGCGAGGACTTCCGTACCGAGATCCTCGGTCTGGTCAAGGCGCAGATGGTGAAGAACACCGTCATCGTGCCGGTGGGTGCCAAGGGCGGCTTCGTCGCCAAGCAGCTCCCCGACCCGGCCGTCGACCGCGACGCCTGGCTGGCCGAGGGCATCGCCTCGTACCGCACCTTCATCTCGGCGCTGCTCGACATCACCGACAACATGGTGACCGGCGAGGTCGTGCCCCCCAAGGACGTCGTCCGGCACGACGAGGACGACACCTATCTCGTCGTCGCCGCCGACAAGGGCACCGCGAAGTTCTCCGACATCGCCAACGAGGTCGCCGTCGACTACGGCTTCTGGCTGGGCGACGCGTTCGCCTCCGGCGGCTCCGCCGGCTACGACCACAAGGGCATGGGCATCACCGCCCGGGGCGCCTGGGAGTCCGTCAAGCGGCACTTCCGCGAGCTCGGTCACGACACCCAGAGCGAGGACTTCACCGTCGTCGGTGTCGGCGACATGTCGGGTGACGTGTTCGGCAACGGGATGCTGCTCTCCGAGCACATCCGGCTCGTCGCGGCCTTCGACCACCGGCACATCTTCATCGACCCGAAGCCGGACGCCGCGATCTCGTACGCCGAGCGCCGCCGCCTCTTCGACCTGCCGCGCAGCTCCTGGGCCGACTACAAGAAGGAACTGATCTCCGCGGGCGGCGGCATCCACCCGCGCAGCGCCAAGTCGATCCCGGTCAACGCGCACGTCCGCGAGGCGCTCGGCATCGAGTCGGGGGTCACCAAGATGACGCCCGCCGACCTGATGCAGGCGATCCTCAGGGCCCGCGTCGATCTGCTGTGGAACGGCGGCATCGGTACGTATATCAAGTCCTCCACCGAGTCGAACGCGGACGTCGGCGACAAGGCCAACGACACGATCCGCGTCAACGGCGAGGACCTGCGGGCCAGGGTCGTCGGCGAGGGCGGCAACCTCGGTGCCACCCAGCTCGGCCGGATCGAGTTCGCCCGCACCGGCGGCCGGATCAACACCGACGCGATCGACAACAGCGCCGGTGTGGACACCTCCGACCACGAGGTGAACATCAAGATCCTGCTCAACGGCCTGGTGCGGGACGGCGACATGACCGTCAAGCAGCGCAACAAGCTGCTGGCCGAGATGACCGAGGAGATCGGTCATCTGGTGCTGCGCAACAACTACGCGCAGAACACGGCGCTCGCCAACGCCGTCGCGCAGGCGCCCTCACTGCTCCACGCCCACCAGCGCTTCATGCGCCGGCTGGGCCGCGACGGCCATCTCGACCGGGGGCTGGAGTTCCTGCCCACCGACCGGCAGATCCGCGAGCTGCTGAGCGCCGGCAAGGGGCTCAGCCAGCCCGAGCTGGCGGTGCTACTGGCCTACACGAAGATCACGGCGGCGCAGGAGCTGATCGGGACCAGCCTGCCGGACGACGCGTACCTCCAGAAGCTGCTGCACGCCTACTTCCCGCGGCAACTGCGCGAGCGGTTCCCCGAGGCGGTCGACGCGCACGCGCTGCGGCGCGAGATCATCACCACGGTGCTGGTCAACGACACCGTGAACAGCGGCGGCTCGACCTTCCTGCACCGGCTCAGGGAAGAGACCGGCGCCTCGATCGAGGAGATCGTGCGGGCGCAGGTCGCGGCCCGCGAGATCTTCGGGCTCGGCAGGGTGTGGGACGCCGTGGAGGCGCTCGACAACCGGGTGTCCGCCGATGTGCAGACGCGGATCAGGCTGCACTCGCGGCGGCTCGTCGAGCGCGGTTCGCGCTGGCTGCTCGGCAACCGGCCGCAGCCGCTGGAGATCGCCGGGACGATCGACTTCTTCCGGACCGGTGTCGAGCAGGTCTGGGCCGAGCTGCCCAAGATGCTGATGGGCGCCGACCTGGAGTGGTACCAGTCGATCCTGGACGAGCTCACCGAGGCGGGTGTCCCGGACGAGCTGGCGCAGCGCGTCGCCGGATTCTCGTCCGCCTTCCCGGCGCTCGACATCGTGGCGATCGCGGACCGTACGGGGAAGGACCCGCTGGCCGTCGCCGAGGTGTACTACGACCTCGCCGACCGGCTGTCCATCACCCAGCTGATGGACCGGATCATCGAGCTGCCGCGGGCCGACCGCTGGCAGTCGATGGCCCGTGCCTCCATCCGCGAGGACCTGTACGCCGCGCACGCGGCGCTCACGGGTGACGTGCTGAGCGTGGGCAACGGCGCGTCCACGCCGCAGGAGCGGTTCGAGGCGTGGGAGGAGAAGAACGCGGCGATCCTGACGCGGTCGCGCTCCACGCTGGAGGAGATCCAGGGGTCGGACGCCTTCGACCTGGCGAATCTCTCGGTGGCGATGCGGACGATGCGGACCCTGCTGCGCACGCACGTGTGACGGGTGAGGGGTGGGGGGGGGGGCCCCGGGGGCCCCCCCCCCCCCCCCCCCCCCCCCCCCCCCCCCCCGCGCGGGCCCCCGGGGGCCCCCCCCCCCCCCGCCCCCCCCCCCCCCCCCCCCCGGGGGGGGGGCCCCCCCCCGC